>NZ_QUFG01000003.1:322571-344764 GCF_003478405.1 Faecalibacterium sp. AF28-13AC
GGCAGAATCGTCAAAATCAATATTCCAAAATCGTGATTTTCACGATTCTGGAGGCTTCAAAAACGCAAGTCAAGACCCTTCAAAATCACGATGTAATAAGACTAAAGAGAATGATACTGAAATGAGTGAGACTGATCCATTCAATTCTGAAGAAGCGGATGGGATGAGCAAACGCACCCAACTGGAAGAATATTTTTCTCAGTCTTTGGAGATAGACCTTTTGCTCCGGCTCTGCCCGGATGACAAGGACATTATCTACCAGATCGTAGACTTGCTGGTGGACACCTGCGCTACCAACCGTAAGCTGCTGCACATTGCTGGGGACGATAAGCCCGCCGAGGTGGTATGCAGTCGGTTTATGAAGTTGAACGCCGACCACATCCGCTTTGTGCTGAAGTGCTTTGCAGAGAACAGCAGCCCGATCCGTAACATGAAACAATATCTGCTCGCTTCTCTGTACAACGCGCCCACCACCATGCAGCTTTCCTACCAGAACCAAACCAACCACGACTTAGCGAATCGGAGGTGATGAAAATTTCAAAGAAAGCAACCACGATAGCCATCGTCAACCAGAAAGGCGGCACCGGCAAGACCACCACCTGTGAAAATCTGGGCATCGGGCTGGCGATGGAGGGCAAAAAAGTTCTGCTGGTGGACACTGACCCGCAGGGCAGTCTTACCATCAGCATGGGCTGGCAGCAGCCGGACGAGCTGCCTGCCACATTGTCTACTCTGATGCAGAAAGCCATGAACGACCAGCCTATCCAACCCGGTGAGGGCATCCTGCACCATGCAGAGGGCGTAGACCTCATCCCTGCCAACATCGAATTGGCAGGATTGGAGGTGGCTCTGGTAAACAGCATGAACCGGGAAAAGATGCTCAAACAGGTGTTGGACGGAGCAAAACGGGAGTACGATTATATCCTGCTGGACTGTACTCCCTCCCTTGGTATGCTCACCATCAATGCACTGGCGGCGGCAGACACTGCTTTGATACCCGTACAGGCTCAATATCTTTCTGCCAAAGGTCTGGAGCAGCTTTTGCAGACAATCTGTAAGGTACACCGGCAGAAAATCAATCCGAAGCTGAAAATCGAGGGCATCCTGCTCACCATGACGGACAGCCGCACCAACTATGGAAAGCAGATCGACACTTTGATTCGTCAGGCATACGGTAGTAAAATCAAGGTGTTCGACCAGACCATTCCCCGGTCTGTTCGTGCTGCTGAAACCAGTGCCGCCGGCAAGAGCATTTTCCAGTATGACCCCAAGAGCAAGGTGGCAGAAGCCTATCAATCTCTTGCGAAGGAGGTGTTGGTGGATGCCGAAAAGCGGCTTAAACGTAGCACTGAAAGGTCTCGATGATATTTTTTCGACCGAAGAGTCCCGGCAGGAAGAACAGCGGGAGCAGGTACAACAGATTCCCGTCAGCGAACTTTTCCCGTTCAAAAACCACCCGTTCAAAGTTCTGGACGATGATTCCATGACCCGGACGGTGGAAAGCATTTCGCAGTTCGGTGTGCTTGCGCCGCTGATTGCCCGCCCCAGACCAGAGGGCGGCTATGAGATCATCTCCGGGCATCGTCGGAAACACGCCGCAGAGCTTGCAAATCTGGACACCGTGCCTGTCATTGTGCGAAATATGGAGGATGATGCCGCCACGATATTGATGGTCGATTCCAATTTGCAGAGAGAACACATCCTGCCCAGCGAGCGGGCATTTGCGTACAAGATGAAGCTGGATGCAATAAAAAATCAAGGTGCTAGGTCAGATTTAACTTCGTCCCAAGTTGGGACGAAGTTGAGAGCCGATGAAAAAGTAGCAAAAGATTCAGGCGAAAGTCGCAATCAAGTCCAGCGTTTTGTGCGTCTGACGAACCTTGTCCCTGAATTGCTCGACATGGTGGACGAGAAAAAAATCTCTTTTAACCCTGCGGTAGAACTGTCCTATCTGGACGAAAAACAGCAACAGGATTTTTTAGAAGCAATGGATGCTTCCCAGAACGCACCATCTCTTTCACAAGCCATTCGGATAAAAAAGCTGGCGCAGCAGGGTGAGTTTGACTATGATGCAGTCTACAACATTATGAATGAGGAAAAGAAAAGCGAACTGGACACCGTGACCATCAAAAACGAAACCCTGCGGAAATACTTTCCACGCAATTACACGCCCCGGCAGATGGAAAGCATCATCATCAAGCTGCTCGACCAGTGGCAACTAAAAAAGCAACAGGCAAAACAGAAGAAGCAGGAAGAAGCGCGCTGATCGCAGACTGAACCAAAAGACCCAGTTCCGGGTCTTTTATTTTGCAAAAATTTTGGAGGAAACGTCTATGAACTTTACTACCACTCACATCCGTTCCGAGAAAGTCACCATTGATACTCGCATCTACACGATTCTGAACGGCAGAAAAAAGCCTGGTGAAGTCTATCTCGCTGCCATTGCCCCGGATATGGAGCTGACCATCATCACGCTGGACGAGGCTCCCGGCATCCTGCCCTGCTTTGAGGAGGATGATGCCTGCCTGAACCTTCCCAACACCTCGCTGCTGCTCTGCTACAACCCGGCGCAGGTGCTGAAGATGGGCGGAAAGCACTACCTGACCGGCCCGGTGATTCTTGTTCGCACCAACATGGACGGCGAGGTCATCTCGCTGACCATCGATGAAGTCTACCTGTTCCAGAAGTATCTGGCAAGCCACAGCATCACCCTGATGGCAGACGACCAGAAGCTGCCCTGCATCTGCATGGAGTGAGGTGTGCCATGCTGAACTTTTTTATCGGTTTCGCATTTTTTGAAGCCGGCGCTTTTTTCGGCTTCTTCGTGGCAGCTCTGTTGAACGCCGCCCATGCCTGGCAGGAGATCTCTATCAAATTCGAGGAGGACGATAATGGAACAGAACGAGAACACCTTGTCGGTGCTGAAAATTGCACCGGGACAGTATCCGCAGCAGGTCGAGATTGACAACAACCTGAAAGCCTTGCAGGAGGCGGTGGGCGGCACGATTGCTGCTGTTTACCCCTTTGCAGACCCAGTGGCTATCATCTGCAATGACGATGGTAAGCTCATGGGTCTGCCCCTGAACCGTGCTCTTCGGGATGAAAACGGAGAAATGTATGATGCCATTGCCGGAGACTTTCTAGTGGTGGGATTGGGCGAGGAGGATTTTGCATCCCTGACCCCAGAACTGGCGCAGAAGTACGAGCAGCTTTTCCATCAGCCGGAAGCCTTTCTGAAGCTAGGCAACCGTCTGTTGGTGCTGCCGGTGCCTGATGAACCTCCCGCAGAAAAGCCCCGCACCAAGCCCCCGGCAGAGCATGACCGCTAAAATCACCCTGCTGCACGGGAGGTGATGGCATTGCAGGAAGAAATCGAACAGAAGTCATTCAACATTATGATCTCCACCACAAAGCTGTCTGCCCGGACTGTCCTGCGGGCGGTAAAGGCGGCGTTTCGGCTGTACCAGTCCAAGACATCCCAAGGTAAGCAAAGTGTCCGCACTCTTCTGCGGCAGAACCGGGGTGTGTCCAGCGTGGAGATCAGTAAGACCGGCATCCGTGGGCTGGAACGCTACGCCAAAAAGTACGGCATCGACTATGCCATCCGCAAGGACACCTCCGAAGTGCCGCCCCGGTATCTGGTCTTTTTCAAAGCCCCGGATGCAGAAGCCTTCAACTCGGCGTTCAAAGAGTATTCGGCATCTCTGCTGAACAAAGACAAACGCCCCTCGGTGCTGGCAAAACTGCATGAACTGGTGCAGGCGGCGGCAGAACTCCCCGGCAAAGTCCGGCATAAGGAACAGGAGCGTGGACTGTGACCACGAAAAAGCTGACAAAGCTGCTGGCACTGTATCTGCCCTATATTTTGCTGGGGCTGGTGGCAACCAACATTGGCGAAGCGTGGCGGCTTGCCGAGGGCAAAGAGCTGGGGGATAAGATCATGGCGATGATGGGCACCGTTCCGGTGGCGTTTGCGAACCCGCTGCCCAGCTTGCATCCGCTCGATTTGCTGGTGGGCTTGTGCTGCGGTGCAGGGTTACAGCTGGCGGTCTATTTGCGTGGAAAAAACGCCAAGAAGTACCGCCACGGCATGGAGTACGGCTCTGCCCGGTGGGGCACCGCCAAGGATATTGAGCCGTTCATGGCACCCAAGTTTGCAGACAACATCATCCTGACCAAAACGGAACGGCTGATGATGTCCAACCGCCCACCGGACCCCAAAAACGCCCGGAACAAAAATGTGCTGGTGGTGGGAGGCTCCGGCAGCGGCAAGACGAGATTTTGGCTTAAACCCAACCTTTTACAATGTCATAGTTCCTATGTGGTCACTGACCCGAAAGGTAGTATCGTGGTCGAGTGCGGGAACGCACTTCTGAAAAACGGTTACAAGCTGAAAATCCTGAACACCATCAACTTCAAAAAGTCCATGCACTATAACCCCTTCGCCTATGTCCACAGCGAAAAGGACATTCTCAAACTGGTCACAACCCTGATGACCAACACCAAAGGCGAAGGGTCCGGTGGGGACCCATTTTGGGAGAAAAGCGAACGTCTTTTGCTCACTGCCCTGATCGCCTATCTGCATTATGAAGCCCCGGTGGAGGAGCAAAATTTCGCCACCCTGCTGGAAATGCTCAACACCATGCAGGTGCTGGAGGATGACGAGGAATATCAGAACCCGGTGGATCTGCTGTTTGAAGAACTGGCGAAAAAGAAGCCCAATTCCTTTGCCGGGCGGCAGTACAAACTTTACAAGCTGGCTGCCGGCAAGACCGCAAAATCCATCCTCATTTCCTGTGGTGCCAGATTAGCCCCCTTCGACATCCAAGAGCTGCGTGACCTCACTATGTACGATGAGCTGCAACTGGACACGCTGGGCGATAAGAAAACGGCATTGTTCCTCATCATGAGCGATACGGACAGCACCTTCAACTTCCTCATCAGCATGGTCTACACCCAGCTTTTCAATCTGCTGTGCGACAAGGCAGATGATGTATACGGCGGCAAGCTGCCCGTTCATGTACGGTGTCTCATCGACGAGTGCGCCAACATCGGGCAGATTCCCAATCTGGAAAAGCTGGTGGCCACCATCCGCAGCCGTGAGATCTCCGCCTGCCTTGTTTTGCAGGCGAGAAGCCAGTTGAAAGCCATTTACAAGGATAACGCGGATACCATTGTGGGCAACATGGACAGCCAGATTTTCCTCGGCGGCAGTGAGCCGACCACCCTGAAAGACTTGTCCGAGATGCTGGGCAAGGAGACCATCGACGCCTTCAACACCTCAGACACCCGTGGCAATAGCCCCAGTTACGGCACTACGTTCCAAAAGATGGGCCACGAATTGTTGAGCCGGGACGAGCTGGCGGTGCTGGACGGCGGCAAGTGTATTTTGCAGTTGCGTGGCGTCAGACCGTTTTTGAGCGACAAGTACGACCTGACCCAGCACCCTAACTACAAGCTGACCTCGGACTACGACCCCAAAAACACCTTCGATATTGAAAAATATCTGAACCGCAAAGAAAAAATCCAACCCGGAGATGAGTTCATCGTGGTGGATGCTGATTCGCTCCCGTCTGCCTGACCCGGTAGGCGGTTTTATTTTTATCCCGGTCAGAAAGGTGCACCAGAAAATCAGCCTTGCTGCGGTTATGCAACGTAAAACTACAAGATTTCGGGTGTGTACAAACGACCGGAAACGCTTTATAATAAAGGAGAAAAGACTATGGAATTCTTCAACTCTGCTATCGAAGTTCTTCAGACTCTGGTTGTCGCTCTGGGTGCCGGTCTCGGCGTTTGGGGTGCCATCAACCTGCTGGAAGGTTATGGTAACGACAACCCCGGCAGCAAGAGTCAGGGCATGAAGCAGCTCATGGCTGGCGGCGGCGTTGCTCTGGTGGGCATTACCCTGATTCCCCTGCTGAGCGGTCTGTTCGGTTAAGAACAGCGGGCGGCGATTGCCGCCCGGTACATATTTATAATAAGGAAAGCCATAGTAACGATCTCACATACAGAAGGTGAATCAGATGAGCGAGATTTTATTGTATCATGGCAGTAAAGAAGAAGTTGTCTATCCCGAAATCCGCATCACACGGTATACAAAGGACTTTTCTTGGGGATTCTACTGCACGAACAGCTATCAACAAGCCTACCGCTGGGCAGACCGCCGTTCTGCCGATGGTATTGTGAACGTCTATCGCTATGTAGAGAATCCTGACCTGAAAATCCTGCGTTTCCCTGAAATGTCGGACGAATGGCTGGATTTCATTGCAAAATGTCGTGCAGGCGAAACCCATCCCTATGATATTGTGGAGGGTCCCATGGCAGATGACACCATCTGGGACTATGTCAATGGATTTACGTCCGGGCAGATCAGCCGTGAAGCATTTTGGGCATTGGCGAAGTTCAAGCATCCAACACACCAGATCAGCTTTCATACCGTAAACGCTTTGCACTGCCTGACCTTTGAGAGGAGTGAATCCATCCATGACCGAAAAGCAGAAAAATGATGTTCTCTACGTTTGCAGCCTGATCGAGATCATCGCCCGTAAGACCAAAAATCATCGGCAGAATGTGATTCGTCACTTCACAAAAGCCGGCATCGAACGGCAGCTCCGGCTGGCAGAAGTAAACCACTGTCTGTCCTTTGAGCAGGTTTCAGATGAGCTGATTGAAGATCTCAACATCCCGGATGGGGATTTTGATACTGCTGCGGAGTGCCGCTATACGGTCCCTTCTGCAACCTCCATCGGAATGCTGTATCAGGGGCTGGTGCTGTCCACCATGAAAGATGAAGATGCTGCACAGGCAATTCTGGATGTTTTTTCGTCGTTTATCACGGATGAGATCTCCGATTTCAATTCCAACGTATACTACACCAATCCTGATTATCTCCGCTGCTCCTATCTGGAGGGCAAAATGCTTGCTTGAGAAAGGATTGTTATAATGGCAAAAAATCAACATAATGCAGGGCTTCATTATAGACCTCTCAATCAACTTGGATTATCAAACTTCAATGATTATATAGAAAATCCCATTGATAGTCGTTTTAAGTTTAATCCGCCCCCTCTAAAATGTGGTAAGCTTTTTGGACTTTGCAAAGCTGATCGTCAAAAAGAAAAGCTTCAGAAACATTGCCCGTGGCATCCGCTTCTAAAAATGAAGGCATTCACATTAGAGATCAACGGAGAAGCTGAATACATTTGGTATTGTAAAGAATGCGATTGTTATTATATGAACCCCTTTTGGCGAAATGGAGAAAAACGCATCCTTGATGTTTATCATAAGGTTCCTGTTCGCCGACTTATAAAAACAGCTATATAGCTTTGATTATGATTTGCCGATTGCCGAAAAGCAGTCGGCTTTTTTGTTTCCGTCGAACACTTTTTGTGTTTGCTCATATCATTTCATCTATCATTCATCAATCAAAAATGATAGATGAAATGAGGGCATTGTTCCATACAGCGGCTTGAGCAGCAGCGGAAAGCCCTCTGCAGCTTGCAGTTTTATTAAATGTCCGTGCTCCAAGCCGCGTTTTTATCCACCCATCCATGAAAGGCGGTGCTATTATGCAGTTTTTGACCCACATTATTTTTCTCCTGAATCTCCTCAAGACCCTTATCAACCATTTCAGTTAAGGACGGTGACTGAATGGAAACCGTTCTCAAAGCCATTGCCGACTGGATCAAAGGCATCCTGACGGCAGGCATTATGTCCAATCTCTCCGGCTTGTTTGATGATGTGAACACCCAAGTGGGCAACATCGCCCAGCAGGTGGGCACCAAGCCCTCTAGCTTTGAACCGAGAGTGTTCGCCATGATTGAAGCCCTCTCCCGCAATGTGGTGCTGCCCATTGCAGGCATCATTCTGACCTTTATCGCCTGTTATGAACTCATCGAAATGATCACCCAGCACAACAACATGGCGCAGTTTGAGCCTGCCCTCATCATGCGCTGGATTTTTAAGACTGCTATTTCGGTGTGGCTCATCAGCAATACTTTTGACATCGTGATGGCGGTGTTCGATGTCACCCAAAAGGTGGTATCCGATTCCAGCAGCATCATTGCCGGAAATACCCGTGTCAACGACATTGGCTTGTCCATGCTGCAATCCAGCCTGATGCAGATGGACGTTGGTCCCCTGTTCGGGCTGTTTTTGCAGTCCTTCTTCATTGGCATCACCATGCGCATCCTGTCCATCGTTATTTTCGTCATCGTCTACGGAAGAATGATTGAAATTTACTGCATGGTGAGCCTTGCGCCCATCCCCATGGCGACCTTCGGCAACCACGAGCAGAGCCACATGGGGCAGAACTACCTGAAATGCCTGTTTGCACTGGGTTTTCAGGGCTTCCTGATCTTGATTTGTGTTGCCATTTATGCGGTGCTGATCCAAAGCGTAGCGATTTCCGGGGATGCCATCAACTCCATTTGGAGCATTGTGGGCTACACCGTTCTGCTCTGTTTCAGCCTGTTCAAGACCAGCTCGGTGACGAAATCCGTCCTCGGAGCGCACTAAAGGAGGTGCTTTATTGGCTGCGTATATTTCAGTTCCCCGTGACCTGACGAAAGTGAAATCGAAGGTCGCGTTCAACCTGACCAAACGGCAGCTTGTCTGCTTTGGCACAGCGGCTCTCATTGGAGTGCCGCTGTTTTTTGTTCTCCGGGATTCCGGCGGCAACACTGCTGCCACCCTCGGTATGATGGCGGTGATGCTGCCGGCGTTCTTCCTTGGGATGTACGAGAAAAACGGTCAGCCCATGGAAAAGCTGCTGTCGTACTATGTGCAGTCCCGGTTTGTCCGCCCGAAGATCCGCCCCTACAAGACCAACAACTACTATGCGATTTTGATGAAGGGAGGCGCAACCTATGATTCCGTTTTGGAAAAAGACCGGTAAGGACGGCAAGAAAAAACCGCAGAAACCCGCCGTGCCCCGGACCGCCCAGCAGTCCATCCCCATGCAGCGGATGTTTGAGGATGGCACCTGCCGGGTGAAAGCAAACTACTACACCCGCACCATCCAGTATCAGGACATCAATTATCAGTTGGCGCAGCAGGAGGACAAGACCGCCATTTTCGAGGAATGGTGCAGTTTTCTGAACTTCTTCGATTCCAGCATTAAGTTTGAATTGTCCTTTGTGAACATGGCAACCGACAGCACCGAGTTTGAAAAGAGCATCCGCATTCCGTTCCAGAAGGACGGTTTCGATGATGTTCGTGCGGAGTACAGCCAGATGCTGCGCCAGCAGCTTGCCAAGGGCAATAATGGTCTGACCAAGACCAAATTCATCACCTTTGGTGTGGAGGGCGAGAGCATGGCACAGGTCAAGCCCCGGCTCGACCACATCCAGAATGACCTGCTGAATAACTTCCACCGGCTGGGGGTGCAGGCAAAATCCCTGAACGGTGTCCAGCGGCTGAAGCTCATGCATGATATGTTCAACATGGATGGCGCATCCAAGTTTCACTTTGACTGGAAAGACCTTGTGAAAAGCGGGCTTTCCGCGAAGGATGCCATTGCGCCCACCGCCTTTGCCTTCAAGAACAGCCGCACCTTCCAAATGGGCGGTATCTTCTGCGCCGTCAGCTTTCTGAGCATCACGGCATCCGACATCAGCGACCAGCTTTTGAAGGATTTTCTGGACATGGATTCCAGCCAGATCGTTACCATGCACATCCAGTCCGTTGACCAGAACCGTGCCATCAAGACGGTGAAGCGCACCATCACGGAACTGGACCGCAGCAAGATCGAGGAGCAGAAAAAAGCTATCCGTGCCGGGTATGATATTGACATCATTCCGTCGGATTTGGCGACCTACGGCAGGGATGCCAAGGCTCTGCTGAAAGAATTGCAGAGCCAGAACGAGCGGATGTTCCTCGTCACTTTTTTGGTGCTGAACACCGGCAGGACTGAACAGGAACTGGAAAACAATGTTTTTCAGGCATCCAGTATTGCCCAGAAGCACAACTGCAACCTGTGCCGACTGGACTTCCAGCAGGAGCAGGGTCTGATGAGCAGCCTGCCGCTGGCAGACTGCCAGATCGAAATTCAGCGGGGACTGACCACCAGCAGCACGGCTATCTTCATCCCCTTTACCACGCAGGAATTGTACCAGAGCGGAAAAGAATCGCTGTACTACGGTCTGAATGCTCTGTCCAACAACCTGATTATGGTGGATCGCAAGAAGCTGAAAAACCCGAATGGCTTGATTCTGGGTACTCCCGGCTCCGGTAAAAGTTTCTCGGCAAAGCGTGAAATTGCCAATGCGTTTCTGGTGACGGACGATGATATTATTATCAATGATCCCGAAGGCGAATACTCGCCGCTGGTGAACCGGCTGAAAGGTCAGGTCATCAAAATCAGCCCCAACAGCACCCAATTTGTCAACCCCATGGACATCAACGCCAACTACTCCGAGGAGGATAATCCGCTGTCCCTGAAAGCCGACTTTATTCTTTCTTTGTGTGAGCTGGTGGTGGGCGGCAAGGAAGGTCTGCTGCCGGTGGAAAAAACCGTCATTGACCGCTGTGTGCATCTGATTTACCGCAAATATTTTGCGAACCCCTGCCCGGAGAATATGCCCATCCTTGAGGACTTGTACAACGCTCTGCTTCAGCAGGAGGAAAAAGAAGCCCACCATGTTGCCACGGCTCTGGAAATCTACGTCAAGGGCAGTCTGAACCTGTTCAACCATCGCACTAACGTGAACGTCAATAACCGCATCGTCTGCTACGACATCAAGGAACTGGGCAAACAGATGAAGAAACTCGGTATGCTCATCGTGCAGGATCAGGTGTGGGGGCGTGTCACGGCAAACCGCAGCAGCGGCAAGTCCACCCGGTATTATATGGATGAGATGCACCTCCTCTTAAAAGAGGAGCAGACCGCCGCTTATTCCGTCGAGATCTGGAAGCGTTTCCGCAAGTGGGGCGGTATTCCCACAGGGCTGACCCAGAACGTGAAAGACCTTCTTTCTTCTCGTGAGGTCGAGAATATTTTCGAGAACAGCGACATGATCATCATGCTGAATCAGGCGGCAGGAGACCGGCAAATCCTCGCAAAGCAGCTCAATATTTCGCCCCATCAGCTTTCCTACGTGACCCACTCCGGCGAGGGCGAGGGGCTGCTGTTTTTCGGCAATGTCATTCTGCCGTTTGTGGACCGTTTCCCCACCGATTTGGAACTCTACCGCATTATGACCACCAAGTTGGGTGAAGTCTCGGAGGGCGCGCAGAAATGAGTGAACCGAAACTGAACATCAAAGAGGAATCGTCTACCAAAAAGACCCGTTCTCCCCCGAAAAAAGCCAAGGTAGAGCAGACGGTGCCCAAAAAGAAAAAGCTGAAAACCGATGCAGATAAAGCTGCGGAAAAGGCACAGCATCTGCGGTTTGGCAAGGCGGAACTGACCCCGGACGAACTGAGCCGGTTGAGTAAGGCGCAGAAGCGAGAGATGTACGCTGCCCATGCCGCCCGGTCTGCGGCGCATCACGAAGTTGACCAGTACGAGGATGACAATGTGGGCACGCAGGCGCTGAGCGAGGGCGAAAAGGCGGCAGGAAATGTCCGGGATATTTCCAAGAGCCGCTATGCCCGGAAGCTCAAGAGGAAAGCCAAGATGCAGGGCAAGAAGGGTGCCAGAAACGCAAAATCTTCCGTGCAGAAGCCAACTGCGGCACAAGATACAGGCGCATCCGGCACCGGCGAGGGCGGTTCCAACTGGCTTTCCCGATGGCGGCAGAAGCAAGACATCCGGCAGAGCTACTATGCTGCCGCCCGGTCGGGTACGGCGGCGCAGACCGCAGGTGGCAAAGCGGCATCCAACGGTGCATCTGCTGCCCGGTCCGGCGTGGAACAGGCGGTAGAAAAGGGCAAAACTGCCGTCAGCACCGCCGTAAAGGGGCTGGTGAATGCCGCAAAAGGCAACGCACACGTTCTGGTGATTGTGGGCGTTTTTCTTTTGCTCGTCCTCATGGTGATGTCGGGCTTTTCCTCCTGCGGTATCCTCTTTTCGGGCGGCACACAGGTGTCCGGGCAGACCATATACTCTGCCGAGGATCGGGACATCTGGGGTGCAGAGCAGGACTACAAAAAGCTGGAAAAGGAACTGGATAAAAAGATCAAGCGCACCCCCACCGACCACCCCGGCTACAACGAGTACCAGTACCACCTTGACCCCATTGAACACGACCCGTGGCAGCTCACTTCATTCCTGACCACTCTGTATGATGATTACACCCGGTCGGAAGTGCAGGGCAAGCTGAAGGAGACCTTCAAAAAGCAGTACAAGCTGACCACATGGGTGGAGGTGCAGATTCGGTATAAGACGGTCTGGGTCATCAGTCCGGCAGGTATCCCTGTTCCTACCCAAGTGCCGTATGAGTACAAGATTTTCCACACCAAGTTGGTGAACCGTGGCTTGGAGGTGGTCATCCGGGAGGAACTGGACAACGACCAATGGAAACGCTACGAGATCTTTCAGGACACCTTGGGCGGCAGACCGTATCTGTTCAACGGCGGACTGCCGCCCGGTGGCTCCGATGGCTCCGGCACACCCGGTATTGATTATCAGGTTCCGGCAGAAGCCCTGACGGACAGCGAATTTGCCGCCATCTACAAGGAGGCGCAAAAGTATGTGGGTACGCCCTACGTCTGGGGCGGCTCTACCCCGGAAACCGGTTTTGATTGCAGCGGCTATGTCTGCTGGGTGTACAACCAGAACGGCTACGATGTAGGGCGCACTACCGCCAACGGTCTGTGGAACAAGAGCCAGCACATCTCCGAAGCCGATGCAAAGCCCGGTGATCTGGTTTTCTTCAAAGGCACCTATGACACCCCCGGCATGAGCCATACTGGAATCTATCTCGGCAACGGCATGATGGTCAGTGCCGGAGACCCCATCAAGTACGCAAACATTCACTCGTCCTACTGGGAGAAGCATCTCGCCGGGTTCGGACGGCTTTCAAAATGATTGGAGAAGTTACTATGAGCGAAAAATCGGATAAACTGCGGGCGATGCTGGCAAAAGAGAAAGAACGCCGCATCAAGCTGAACAATCGCATCGAGATCCTGGAGCGGCGCATTCAGGAGGAAGATTCTGCCGAGGTCAACGAGATGGTGCGGACGGCAAAGGTCACGCCGGAACAGCTCGCCGCCCTGCTGCGGCAGTCTGCCACCACCACCCCGAACCCTGCTGCGCTGTCTGCCGTGGGTGCAACTTTCGAGAAGGAGGATGCAGATGAAGATTAAGAAACTGGGCGCACTGCTGGTATCGGTGGCACTGTGCGCTGGCATGGCGGCTCCCGCTTTTGCCTATGGCGGTGAGCCTGTGGAGGAAGTGGAACAGCCCGTCCTGACTTCTACCACCGATGAAGAAGATGTAGTCACCGTGACCGATGAGGAGACCGGTGCCCTGACCCCGGAGGGCAACTTGACGCTGGTGGACGATTACCACACCGACTATTCCGATGGCAGCGGTCAGCAGTTCATTACGCTGGTGTCGAAGTCGGGTGCGACTTTCTATCTGGTGATTGACCGCAACGCCAAGGGGCAGCAGACCGTTCACTTTATGAACCTTGTGGACGAAGCCGACCTTCTTTCCCTGATGGAGGAGGAAGAAGCGAACGCTTATACCGCTGAAAAAGAAGCAGCGGCGCAGGCGGAACAGGACAGGCTGAAAGCCGAGGAAGAAGCGAAAAAAGCCGCCGAAGAAGCGGCAGCATCCGGCACGGAACAGCCCAAGGAAAACAAGGTCACAAAGATCGCATCCGGCTTTTTGGGTGTGGTGGTGCTGATTGCACTGGCAGCAGGTGGCGGCTTCTATTTCTATCACCAGCAGATGCAGAAGAAAAAAGCCGAAAAAGAAGCCCTCGACCCCGATGCAAACTACACCGAGGACAAGGGCGATTTTGAGATCCCTACCGATGTGCCGGACGAGGACGAAACCCCGGACGAGCAGGACACTGAACCCATCTGATTTCAAGGCGGCATTTTGCCGCCGTACATATCCAAATGAAAACAGATTGGAGGGAACGCTTATTTCAATTCTAGTTGTAGCAGAAAAGCCCTCGGTTGCCATGTCCTACGCCAAAGTCCTCGGTGCCACCAACCGTCAGGACGGCTACCTTGAGGGCAACGGTTATCTGGTAAGCTGGTGCGTGGGTCATCTGGTGGAGCTTGCTCCGCCCAATATCTACGATGCCAAATACGTCAAGTGGAGCATCGCAGATCTGCCCATCCTGCCGGAAAGGTGGCAGTATCTGGTGTCTGCGTCCACCAAAAAGCAGTTTGGTATCCTGCAAAAGCTGATGGACCGCCCAGATGTGGATAGCATTGTCTGTGCAACGGATGCAGGATAGTGCGGATAGGTGATTTAAGAGAAACCAAAAAGAGACCTCATTTCGTAAAAACAAAGCAATCGATTATACTTCCTTCACCCGGAAGTAAACGATTGCTTTGTTTTTTGATGTTTAAGCCATATTAAGGAGTCTTTTCAATCCATACTTTTAAGAGATTTGTTGGGTAATTGTTGCTTAATAGCACAGGGCCGTTCTGGCTGATAGACAATCCCCGTACATGATGGTGGCCAGCCATAGCGTTCCAAGTCAATCATGTACAATAAAATTTCTTTTGCCACTACTTCAATTTTTTTCATGTCAATCATTTTCCTTTCTATTTATGATAACTTCAATCTGAAGCAACCCAATGGAGAAAACTAATGCCCAAAGCATGCTGCCTAGCATACCTCTACACTTCAAAACCAAAAAGATTAGATTAAAAAGCCCAAAGAATAAAACAAGAATATTTTTCTTTTTTAGATTTGCTACTGTTTCTTCTTTGCCAAAGTGAAGTTGCCAAGGATATGATGGCTTTGTAAATAGAAGAATAACGAGTAGTATATTGTTGAATAGAAAGATATCAAATAGTCCAATATTCAAAGTTATTGGAACTAAAACTCCAGCAACTAATGAAATGATTAATCCGCTTAGTACTAAACACAACCATGGATACGGTGCATGCCATCCACCCATACGCTCTCTAATTGAGCAAAAGACCACGCAAAAAATCAATGTTTCAAAAATCTGATTGTACAAAAAGGCAACAATAAATGTGATGATCAAAAACAATGCCTGCATAACTTTCTTCTCAACAACGTATTGACACCACACTTCACTTGATTCATCAATAAAATTTAATTGAATAAAAAAGTGGGTTATTTTTTTAGAAATATCATGCATCATTTGATTTCCTGTTTAAATAATATCATAAACTCCGACTCTCGGTAGGTTTTACAGTAAAATTCATTTTTCATGAAAGATAGCCCATTGTTGAATTCAAAAATAGGGTCAAGGCTTAAAATATAACCTTGACCCTACTTTTATGCCATCAACTTAAACAACTCCATAGTAGTTGTTTACGGCATTTGCACTGCATCCAGACATTTCGACAACGATTTCTTCAACTTCGACTTCTGTGCTCTTTTTTTCGACCTTGATTTCGTTTTCCATGATACTTCTCCTTTCCACTGAAAATCCAGTAAATATTTAAATAAAAGGAAATCCTTTTATTTTCAAGAATAAATCATACTGTTCTTCTTGTATAGATTTTAACTAGACCCGGTACAACTTTATCGAAGTAGTTATATTCACAGCGATGCTTATACAAACATCCACCAAAGCATATTGGAAGATACTTACATTGAGCACACTTTGATTTAATTTGACTAAAAGGTTTTTCGATATCACTAGAAATCGTACCAATAACTGAGTTGAAGTCTCCGTTACAACGATATACAACGCCTTTGCCGTCAATTCCGAATGTATGCGTATTTTTCCCCATACAGATTATTCCATGATCGAACCCGATTTTTGTGCTTTGATATACTTGCATCGAAGCTAAAAGTTCTGCCGTTCTTAAAACTAATGTTGCTTTTTCCTCTGAGTTGTAATCATTCGGCTCTTTTACACATAGCGAAACCTCAGGTTCGATTCCTTTTTTCCTCAAGTCAGTAATAAGATCTTGAATGCCTTCAACCGAATAATCCAATACAATATTTAGCACAATATGTGTGTAATCCTTTATATCAGCTAAATTTTCGACAATATCATGATATGACCCTGTTCCATTTTGATAGGGTCTCCTTGAATTGTGAGACTTCTCGTTCCCATCCAAAGTAACTTTAATTGCTTTTAATCCAAGCTCTTTCCATAACACAAAGTCTTCCTTTTCTATTTGAGTCCCATTTGTAACGATAGAGAATGAATATCTTTCTCTTAGTAAGTCATGAAATGTTTGAGACGTTCGAGAAATAATGTCTTTCCTTAATAATGGTTCGCCTCCATAAAAAATCACTTTCAAATTTTGGACTGACATTTGTTTCATGAGATCAATTATAGACGATATGATTCGTGAAATATCTATCATATCATCAAATTGTGCTTTTTGCTGTTCTTCATAACAGTACACACATTTACAGTTGCATTTCCTTGTAAGAATCAACATAACAATCAATTCGTTTGAATTTCCTGCCTCTTTATGATAGAACCGCAAGACCTCCTCCTGCTGCATAATCTGATCATCAACTAAAATCCCTTGACCAAGCATTTTATCACGCAACTGCGTAGACCACGCCTCGGAATTTTTAGTTACGCACATTATTTTGTGCGTAAACATATTATAAATAGTCAAATAATTTTCTTGTGGGTAGCCTTCGACAAAAACGTTATATTTTGAAAATTCCATATTAAATATTCAACTCTTTCAAACAGTATCTAGACTTTCCGCGCAAATTTCCATCTGTAAAAAATTTTAATGCACGACACCAAACGCCACAATTATATTTACAACCCTCGCACTCAGAAACTTCTCTAAGTGTTTCCATTGCAGGAGCATTCCAAAGATTCTCCCACGTATTTTGGAACACATTCCCACAACAAAAATCTTTGGAAGACTTTAACATTGGGCATGGATATACGTCGCCGTTATTGTCAATATAGATTTCAGTTGTTCCTGCCTCACATGTTATAAATCTTCTTGGCAAACCTGTTTCGTGATAGAGTCTTTTTTCAAACTGATATGAAATGCCAATGTCATCCATATACCATTGCTTGAGTTGCATTAATTCTGGCATTATTTTCTTTATATTTTTCTCATAAATGCTGGCATCACCATCTTGCGACCCCAATCCAGCAGGGACCTTAAGCCCAAATCGAACGTTTGTTATCCCTTCTTTTATCAAGAATTCAATTAATTTTTTGTATTGCTTAACAGAAACAGGTTCAAGCATTATTGTCAGAACAACATCATATCCATAATCTATTAACTTTTTTGCCTTATACACACTTTCCTTTGCATTATCGAATTTATTCCAAACTTCATTTAGACTTACTTGAAAGTTGATATTATCTTTGGGCCATTTTTCTTTAAATACTCTTTCTACCAATGTGCCATTCGTTAAAACAGTTTGTTTAATTCCATAGTTGTATGCCGCATGTATAACATCATAAAAGTTTTTCCGCATTAGCTGTTCTCCGCCTGTCCATGTAATGCATAAAATTCCATTGGCATGACACATTTCAACTATTTTTAAAAGATTTTCATCAGACATGTCTTCTGCGGTCGTTTTATCGGCAGCATAACAATATGCACACCGCAGATTACAGTAACTGGTTGCGCGAATATGAGCAAACAAAGGTTTCGCTGTAGAGTCAACCTTTAAATTTGTCAATTCGTTCTTTGTCACTGTAAAAACGCTATGTCCATTTTTCAATTCCCTTATGCGAAATGTTTCGTTTAAATTAGGATCAAATGTTTCTCTTAAAATTTTTTTGTTCATAGCACAAATATTTCTTTATATCAATTCTATGATTCTATAACAACAACTCCAGAATCAATTCGGTAACGTACATCAAAGGACTTTATGAACGCACCATTCTGGTCATGTGTGATCGCCACCACCATACAAGGCATTGAAAGCAAATTCATCATAACCTGCTGCGCTGTCTCTGGGTCGAGGCTAGCGGTGATCTCATCTGCAATGATGAGGTCATATTCTCGCAGAGCCAGCCGCGCTATTCCAATACGCTGTCTCTGACCTCCAGAGAGATTCTTTCCGTTTTCACTGATGACGGTCTCCAGGCCATCCGGCAATGTACGAAGCCAATCGGTAAGGCCCGCCATTTCGATCGCATGGGCAAGCCGCTCTTCCGAGAACGGTTCCCGGAGACAAATATTATTTCGGATCGTATCGTTGAACAGATAGGTCGTCTGTGCGATATAGCCGATATGCTGATAAAACGATCTCCGATCAATTTCGCGCACCTGTGTTCCGTTGAAAAGAATATCACCAGAGTAATCCGGGTAGTACTGGAACAGCAGCTTTGCCAGTGTGGATTTCCCGCAGCCGCTTTCCCCGATCATGGCCACTTTCTGCGTTTTCTCGATTTCCAGCGAGGCATCGTTCAGAATCGGCCGCGATGCCCCCGGATAGGTGAATCCAACGTGTCTGCACGCAATCCGCTGCACCCGGTTGATCTCTTTCCCCGTTGTTGTCTGTTCTTCTGCCGCCATAGCGTTCTCAAGCCGCTCCCGAATTCCGCGGGAGGATTTGATTTTTGCGTAGCACTGTGCGATCTGGTGGCAGGGGCTGATCACAAAATTTGCCATACTTGCCGCAGTGCACATGGTACCCATTGTGATCTTTCCATCGAATACGAGCAACAGACCAACCAGCAGGACGACGGGAAAAATCAGATTGCTGATGAGTGATGTATTGACGATGACCGCATTCAAGCTTTGTTGGTAGTTCAGCTCACTTTCTTCTGCCTTGTGAGAAGCGGCACGGTGCTGCTCGTTGTAAGCATCTTCTCTCAGAAAAGAGCGGATCAGTTCAAAGCCGCCCAGCAGTTCCTTGAGCTGCCCGGTATACATTGCCATTTCGCTCGAAAAGCGGTCTCGTGTCTGCTTTAGTCGCTCATTCATCATCCGGGGCAACACCAACGGCGGAACCGTGATGAGCAGAATGACCGCCAGCAGCATCGGGCTGATATAGAGGTACAATCCCAAAGCGCATAGCATAATGCCGCCCCAGAACACGACATTAAAAATCGACATATAATAGTCATCGTACAATGTGCGCAAATCTGTTGTCAGGAGCGAAAGATATGCTGCGTCTCCCTCGCGGTTATACTGTGCGACCGGGCGATGCAGAATGCGCTCTATGACTTGATTGCGCACCTGTTCCACTGCACCGCAGGCGAGTTTTGTAAAAGACCGACGGCTGAGCCGCTCAAACATCCAGCTCAGGAAAGTGATGACGAATACAAGCCCAAGGTAACAAAAGGCTTCTTCTTTTGAAGTTGAGTCAATCAGCCATTTGAGCTGAAAGCTTTTTAACGGTGCAAACAATGACACGCACGCGGTAAATAAACCAAACAAAAAAATTTTCGCTTTGTTTTGTTTGAAGTGATCATTGACCGTTGCTTTCACCACAATTTCCCTCTTTCTCTCATTCTTTGATGCTTTTACTATATCACAAGAAATCGACTGACTTTCAATTTTGCAGTGAAATCCATATTTTTTGCAGTAAAATCGGCATTTGTTTTTCTGACAAATACAAAAATCCTATCTATCCACCACAAAAAAGCAAATAAATAGGATTCTTCTTAGCTAGCAAGTGAAAATTGGGCTGAAAAGGAGAAAACATGCCCCTCTTTGTTATAATCAAAAGTATAAAGAGCATCAACGCAATCAAGAATCGCCATGACATTTTTCAGTCCATATCCATGCTCTAGTGAGTTTAATTCACGTGAAATAACATGATTGTCTCGAATTTTTATATCTCGTGCCGTACTATTCTCAAGATATAAAAAACCTGCAACTTCTGTCGTGCGCATTTTCAAAAGTATTGTTCGATTTTTTGAATCTGCGATTTCCTTGCATGCATTTAATGCGTTATCAATGAGATTTGATAAAATGACAATTAGGTCTTCGTCAGACAATGGAAATCCTGAAAGATCATCAAGCTGAAATTGGAAATCAATCTCATTTTTCTTGGCAATCGTATTTTTTTGTGTAAGAAGAATATCAACCACGTTTCGACCAGTCTTAGCAATCAATATAGGAAATACATCTTCTTTTAATAATCGCTTCACATATCGTGCAACTTCCCCATTTGGCGATTCTTGCAGAGCCAAACCGTATATTATGGAAAGCTGATTCTGGAAATCGTGAGTTTTCTTTCGCTGCTCCGAGTAAGCTTCTACAAGTGCTTCTATGCTTTCTTTTTCTTGTTTGATACTTCGACGCAGAATAATATTGTCTTGAATTGCGATTTGTTGTCGGTCCAAGTAGTCAAGCATCCAAATAGCAATCACATCAAACAACAAAAGGACAAACTCGCAGAAGAGCAATCCAAGCCCAACACTTGGTTCGGATTCATAGATATGAAAAAATATAATTGAACATAAAGCCGTTGTTAATGGGAACAGCATCGCACGGAGCCAATCTTGCCACTGCGTGTTTCTAAAATGAAATCTTTTTTTTGCCAACAATCCGATTATTACAACGAACAGCAATTCCATGCATTTCATCCAGTAACAAATCAAATAATATTCTATCGGATTTTCCATATATGAAGCAACCGAACGTTTTGATATTGTAGAAAGTAGCAAAAGAACAATTGCATCACACACATTGACAAATGAATAGAATCCAATTGCAATTCCAACGCTTTGGATAGTAGTGTCGATGTATGCACATTTTAGCCATAACGCATCAAGTATAATAAGAATAAACACTTTTAGCCAAAAAATTCGATCAAGAAAAATTAATGTGACAATATTTCCGGAAATCAATATACTTATAGATATCCAAAAGCATATTCCTTTAAGCCTCTTTTGAAAAAATATAGCGGCAAAAAACATCAACATTATGATTTCGAGCGCAACCAATAAATGATTGCACCAAACCCAAATAAAATCGGTCATAAATGTGTACCTTTCCAGAGTAAAAACTTTTTACAAGTGTCTTTGTAGTTTTTTTCGGAAACTTTTATTGTTATACCTGTTTGAAGATATGCGTTATAGCTTGCAATCCTGTCAATGTATTGCATATTCGCTAAAAAGCTTTTTTGCAGTCGCACAAAGCCGCTTTCGGAGAGAAGTTCATCATAATCTTCAAGCTTTCCAAAGCATTCCAGCAAATCACCTGTTATCAAAAAAAGCCGAACCATTCGTCGGGAAGTCCCCTCTATATATAGAATATTTTTAGTTGCAACTTTCTCAACTCGATTTTTCAATCTAATCAAAACACAGTTTTTGCTCTCATATAGTTTTTCTTGTATAGCATCCATGCAGCATGGGAGTTCCTCGTCCAACTGAGGTTTAAGTAAGTATCGGAATGCATCGACCTTATATCCTGAAGGCGCATACTCTATAAAGGCAGTCACAAATACCAAAATAAGTTCAGGATATCGCCCCCTAAGGACTGATGCTACATCCAAGCCGCTTTGTTCAGGCATATCGATATCTAGAAATGCAATTTGTACTCTTGATAAATTATTTTTTAGTAGCTCTCTTGCCGATGTGTATATTTGACTTTCATATAACCAGTCTTTCTTTACACAATGTAGCTCTATTTGCTTATCAAGCATCTCGGCAAATGTTTGTTCGTCATCAAGAATCACAACATTCACAACAAAATTAAACCTCCGTACTTTCTCCGCAATGACTAACCATACCGAGAAATCTTCTCGATCATCAATGCTTTTTCGATTTGTGCTTTTTACATAATTATCTTCCATTGGAATGTTAAAGTCAAGAAAAACGTTGACCATCATCATAGTGTAGCCATTCTGACATTAAATTATTGGAGCGTGATGCCATGACCCAACCCAAAACCGACATTGCCTATCTCCGCAGCGAAAAAGCCAAAGCAGAGCAAAAGCTGCGCTCTTGTCAGCACCGGGAGAAAATCCTTGAACGCAGGATGTCGGAGCTGAACCGGAGAGAGCGTGTGCATCGTCTTTGCACCCGTGCCGGAATGCTGGAAAGCTTTCTGGTCTGTCCGGGAGAGCTGACCGACGATCAGGTGATGGAACTGCTGAAAATCTCGTTCCGTCAACCGGAAGTCGTGCTGGCACTTGCAAAGATGGTGCATGACGTTCACGAACGCAGCAACGTCCAAAACCCTTTAGAATA
>NZ_QUFG01000030.1:0-1535 GCF_003478405.1 Faecalibacterium sp. AF28-13AC
AATAGCCAAAAGCCAGCAAAAAACAAATGAATTATGTATTTCTGCCACTGATTGCAACGTCATATCGGTGACAGAAAGATCGTTTAGAGCGATTCTTCGCGGTTTGGGGTAGTGGAAGTCGTTTTGTGGTGGGACTTTTTCTGCTGAAACTGCTCCAGCTGTTTCAGCACCGATTCCTTCTCCGGCATCTTACCGCCCGGTGCAGAAAGCTGCTGCTTATTCAGCACCATGTCAATATACTTGCGGATATTTTTCAGGGCAGAGACGTCCGGCTGCAAGGTTTCCAGTTGGGCGCGCAGCTCTGCGCTGCTCGATTGCAGCGCAGAAAATTCGGCATCCAATGCCGAAAAATCTACCGCTGTGCTGCCGTTCAGTTTCATCAGAGTGCGGACAGCTTTATTAAAGGTGTCCAGCTCCTCTTTGTGCTGGGCGGCATAAGCGTCCTTGGTCAGCTTGAAGTTCATCTTTATAAAGGTATCGTGGATGGACTTCAGCTTGGCATGGATGGCCGTAGCGTCCTTGATTTGAGCAATCGAACGCATCCGGTTCTCGTTCTGCTTCAACTGCTTGCGGAGAGGGGCGGCGGTCTGGCTCAGGTCTTTGATTGCGGCGTTCAAGTCCTCGACCGTGTTCAAGGAGTGAGCTTTCAGATAATCGACTGCCTGCATGACTTCGGCAAGGTCACGGGCAGTACATTTTATCTGCGCCTTGCTCGACCAATCGCTGCGCTGCTCGTTGCGAAGGTTGAAGTAATCCACCAACAAGTCGGACAGCGTTGGTTCTTTCGCCTTTTCCAGAGCGTCCAGAAGAAGCTGCTTCTTTTCGTTCAGGTCTGCGATCCAGCGTTGCAGACCACGAATTGCGCTGCGGATGGACTGCATCAGGCTGTTGACGGCTCGAATATCCCGGTTCAGGTTGCCGAGAAAGGTTTCCACCCCGCGTTTTTCCATCTGGTGTGCGGCGGGACCGAGATGCACGGTCGGTATCTGCTGGATGCCCTGCCGCTCAAAGGAGCGCAGGTCAACACGTTCCGGTCTGCCAGCGGCTTCCAGATAGCGGTTGGTGATGGTCTCCCAGCTATGCCGCCAGATCTCGGCATACTTCTGGTCGTTCCAGTCCACCGTGTTTTCCTTGTGGCACTTCCAGTTGCCAGAGGAGAGCCGGATGCGCTCGCCGTTCTCGTCAAGGTCGTAGACCTTTCGGGCTTTCGGCAACCACTTGCCGTGTTCGTCCATTGCCCGGAGCGTCAGCAGAATGTGGGCGTGTGGGTTGCCATCTCCCTTGTCATGGATGGCAAAGTCAGCAATCATACCCTTGGAAACAAACTGCTCCTGACAAAACTCTTTTATCATGGACAAATACTGCTCTTTCGGCACCTCCACCGGGAACGCCAGCACGATGCGCCGGGCAAGCTGGGAGTTCCACTGGTTCTCTACAGCTTCTACGGCGTTCCAGAGCGTTGCCCGGTCTGCATATCCGGGCGGCGCATGGGACGGCAGCATGATCTCGGCGTGGACAAGCTCTTTCTTCTTGTT
>NZ_QUFG01000030.1:1545-1752 GCF_003478405.1 Faecalibacterium sp. AF28-13AC
ATGGATGGCAAAGTCAGCAATCATACCCTTGGAAACAAACTGCTCCTGACAAAACTCTTTTATCATGGACAAATACTGCTCTTTCGGCACCTCCACCGGGAACGCCAGCACGATGCGCCGGGCAAGCTGGGAGTTCCATTGGTTCTCTACAGCTTCTACGGCGTTCCAGAGCGTTGCCCGGTCTGCATATCCGGGCGGCGCATGGGA
>NZ_QUFG01000031.1:0-1643 GCF_003478405.1 Faecalibacterium sp. AF28-13AC
CTTGCTGGGCGGTCTTTTTGTTTGGGGGTGATGCCTATTCCGTGTCCGCATTTCAAAATCACCATCGTCAAGCGTAGCCAAGGACAGTCCGCTGTTGCCGGGGCCGCTTATCAGAGCGGTGAACGGCTGTTCAGCGAGTACGACCAGAAAACGAAATTCTACAACAAGAAGAAAGAGCTTGTCCACGCCGAAATCATGCTGCCGTCCCATGCGCCGCCCGGATATGCAGACCGGGCAACGCTCTGGAACGCCGTAGAAGCTGTGGAGAACCAGTGGAACTCCCAGCTTGCCCGCCGCATCGTGCTGGCATTCCCAGTGGAGGTGCCGAAAGAACAGTATCTTCCCATGCTTAAAGATTTTTGTCAGGAGCAATTCGTATCCAAGGGCATGATTGCCGATTTTGCCATCCACGACAAGGGAGATGGCAACCCACACGCCCACATTCTGCTGACGCTCCGGGCAATGGACGAACACGGCAAGTGGCTCCCGAAAGCCCGAAAGGTCTACGACCTTGACGAGAACGGTGAGCGCATCCGGCTCCCTTCCGGGAACTGGAAGTGCCACAAGGAAAACACTGTGGACTGGAACGACCAGAAGTACGCCGAGGTCTGGCGGCATAGCTGGGAGACCATCACCAACCGCTATCTGGAAGCTGCTGGCAGACCAGAACGTGTTGACCTGCGCTCCTTTGAGCGGCAGGGCATCCAGCAGATACCGACCGTCCATCTCGGCCCCGCCGCACACCAAATGGAAAAGCGTGGGGTGGAGACCTTTCTCGGCAACCTGAACCGGGATATTCGAGCCGCTAACAGCCTGATGCAGTCCATCCGCAGTGCCATCCGTGGTCTGCAACGCTGGATCGCAGATCTGAATGAAAAGAAGCAGCTTCTTCTGGACGCTCTGGAAAAGTCGAAGGAACCCACGCTGTCCGACCTGCTGGTGGATTATTTCAACCTCCGCAATGAGCAGCGCAGCGATTGGTCGAGCAAGGCGCAGATAAAATGTACTGCCCGTGACCTTGCCGAAGTCATGCAGGCAGTCGATTATCTGAAAGCTCACTCCTTGAACACGGTCGAGGACTTGAACGCCGCAATCAAAGACCTGAGCCAGACCGCCGCCCCTCTCCGCAAGCAGTTGAAGCAGAACGAGAACCGGATGCGTTCGATTGCTCAAATCAAGGACGCTACGGCCATCCATGTCAAGCTAAAGCCCATCCACGACACCTTTATTAAGAAAAACTTTAAGCTGACCAAGGACGCTTATGCTGCCCAGCACAAGGAAGAACTGGACACCTTCAACAAAGTCGTCCGCACCCTGATGAAGCTGAACGGCAGCACAGCGGTGGATTTTTCGGCATTGGATGCCGAATTTTCTGCGCTGCAATCCAGCAGCGCAGAGCTGCACACCCAACTGGAAACCTTGCAGCCGGACATCTCTGCTCTGAAAAATATCCGCAAGTATATCGACATGGTATTGAATAAGCAGCAGCTTTCCGCACCGGGCGGCAAGACCTCGGAGAAGGAATCGGTGCTGAAACAGCTGGAGCAGCTTCAGCAGAAAAAGTCCAACCACAAAACGATTTCCACCACCCCAAACCGCGAAGAATCGCTCTAAACGATCTTTCTGTCACCGATATGCCGTTG
>NZ_QUFG01000032.1:0-1192 GCF_003478405.1 Faecalibacterium sp. AF28-13AC
CCCTTTACCTGTTCCAATTTCGTAAACGGTATCGGTTTCTTTTAAATTCAATTGTTTTATTATTTGGTTGAGTACTTTTTCACTCGTTAAAAAGTTTTGAGAATATTTTATATTTTTGTTCATGTAATCTCTCCTGAAGTGATTACATCTATAAACAAATACAGAAGTTAAACGATTTGTTTGTAATTTTAGTTATCTGTTTAAAAAGTCATAAGATTAGTCACTGGTAGGAATTAATCTAACGTATTTATTTATCTGCGTAATCACTGTTTTTAGTCTGTTTCAAAACAGTAGATGTTTTATCTACATTACGCATTTGGAATACCAACATGACGAATCCCTCCTTCTTAATTACAAATTTTTAGCATCTAATTTAACTTCAATTCCTATTATACAAAATTTTAAGATAATGCACTATCAACACACTCTTAAGTTTGCTTCTAAGTCTTATTTCCATAACTTCTTTTACGTTTCCCAAAATACCGCTGCTAATAAAGGATATTGCTTGTCCGGCAAGAAGTGTAAAATAAGTTTTTCTCCATGAATTGTTGTTTTGGGTCATAATGCGAACCTCCTTTTTTATTGCATTGTTCCTTTGTTTCTGCAATAAAAAGCAGGCGTTGTCCCACAGAGAGGGCAGACGCCTGCATAACAACAAAGCACGAAAAAACACCACGATACAGTTCAAAGACTGCTCGTGTCAAACCTACGTGTTCCTTTGCATACGCACGCAAAAAAAGCCCACCATCATGTGGAAAGGTACTTCTACTTTTTATTGCTTATTAGCGTACACAAATTAACACACGTAAGCCTCCTTCCAATCTCAAACTGTCGCACAGTATAACACACATCCGATAGACTTGTCAACCATTTTTAACCTTGTTTTCCATCTTGTTTTTCCATCTCTTACGGGCAGTAGCAAAGCCAGGCGAGCCAGTCAACGGTCAAGATGAACGGCGCTTTCAGCGCCGCCGTTGACAGTCTCGCCCGTCTTTGCTAATGGGTAATCAAGGCGGGAAAGCCATTTTAGGGCTTTCCCGCCCATTTCAATTTTGGGAGAAGAAAGGCCCCAAAATGAACGAGTGCGGCCAAACACTTTTAGGGATTGGCCACCTTGTCCACCCATCCAGCGGGGCGGCGGGGAACGGTCAAGGCCGGGCGTCAGCCCATTCATTTCAGCCTTGACGGTTTC
>NZ_QUFG01000033.1:0-899 GCF_003478405.1 Faecalibacterium sp. AF28-13AC
TCGATCACAAGGTGATTGTGGTCGGCAGGGTCTTTCTGGTAGCCAAACGGTGCGCCGCTGGAGATATACTTTCCACTTTTCTTGCGTGTCCGAAGGGCACTCTTGATCTTTCGGGAAGTGTCTTTGGCGTACATTTCATTGATGATGTTTCGGAACGGGGCAATATCCATCTGAGATTGCTCGTTGGAATCATAACCATCGTTGATTGCAATATAGCGGACACCGTGTTCAGGAAAGAAGATTTCCATATACGTTCCGGTTTCGATGTGGTTGCGTCCAAGTCGGGACTGGTCTTTGGTAATGACTGTTGCCACCTTTCCTTCCCGGATATCATCCAGAAGTTCCTGAAAGGCAGGGCGGTCAGAGTTCGTACCGCTGTAACCATCATCAACATAGTACTGGCAATTCCCGAAACCGTTGCGTGTGGCATACTCCATAAGCATTGACTTTTGAGTGCGGATGCTCAGGCTTTCGCTGTTTGAACCGTCATCTTTTGACAGTCGGCAGTATAAAGCAGTTACTTTTTTGTCCTTTTCCATGTGTACCTCCATAATGGAAAAGAGACCTCATCAATCACATTGTAGCGGATGCTGCGTGACGATGCAAGCCCTTTTCCGCAGTAAAACGTCCAATTAGCCAGCGGCGAGATACGATTCGGCAGTTTTACGAATTTCTTCTTCCACAAGCCGCTGAAAAAGCGTATTCATCGGCACATTGCCGATATAATGGCGTTCCACGATCAGGCGCACGGACTTCGGACTTCTCGGCGCACGTTTGCGTGTGGTGGGCTTCTTCTCAGATTTTTCTTTGTTCAAGGGCAGACCTCCTCATTCATGTGGTGCAAATACGGAAAGGAATGGATGGATTCTATTCGTTTTTCTCTTTTTGTTTTATTACGT
>NZ_QUFG01000034.1:0-361 GCF_003478405.1 Faecalibacterium sp. AF28-13AC
CTTGTGAAAGACGATGCCGCTATGGAATCCATCATCGCCAAGGTGATGGAACTGCAAAACAAGGAAAACACCAACATTCCTCTTTATGAAAAGCAGCTCCGGGATGCGGAATCGGGTATCCAGAATATGCTCAATGCAATTCAGGCTGGTATCCTGACCAGTTCCACCAAGGAGCGGCTGGAGCAGCTGGAAGAAACCAAGCGTGAGCTTGAAGCTCGCATTGCGGAAGAAAAGCTGGCAAAGCCGAAAGTGACTGAAGAGTTCATCCGGTTCTGGCTGCTGCGCTTCCGTAAGCTGGACATGAGCCAGCAGGAGCAGCGGCAGGCACTGGTGGATACCTTCATCAATGCCATCTATCTCT
>NZ_QUFG01000034.1:371-591 GCF_003478405.1 Faecalibacterium sp. AF28-13AC
TCAATGCCATCTATCTCTACGATGATAAGGTCCTCATTACCTTTAATTATAAGGAAGGTACGGAAACAGTCGCTTTCGGGGAAGCCGTGAAAGCAGAGAAAAGTTCGGATATGAGTGCGCGAGGTGCACCAGATATTGAACGTCAAATCGTAAGATTTGACGTTCTTTTTTATGTAGGAAAGCGGCTGCACACTTTCTGCACACCGTTTGCACATTTGCC